>NZ_LTCZ01000291.1:0-2214 GCF_001583455.1 Rhodococcus sp. LB1
CATTTCATGACTGAGCGTGTTGAGGTCGGCGGTCTGCAGGTCGCGAAGGTGCTCTACGACTTCGTGAACGAGGAGGCGCTGCCGGGGACCGGGGTGGACGTCGACGGGTTCTGGGCGGGTGCGGTCAAGGTGATCGACGATCTGGCGCCGAAGAACAAGGCGCTGCTGTCCACCCGCGACGACCTGCAGGCCCGGATCGACGCCTGGCACCAGGGCCGGGCCGGCACCGTGATCGACCCGGCCGAGTACAAGGCGTTCCTGACCGAGATCGGGTACCTGGTGCCCGAACCGGCCCCGTTCGAGGTGTCGACGGCGAACGTGGACACCGAGATCACCGCCACCGCCGGCCCGCAGCTGGTGGTCCCGGTCCTCAACGCCCGCTTCGCGCTGAACGCCTCCAACGCGAGGTGGGGGTCGTTGTACGACGCCCTGTACGGCACCAACGCCATCCCCGACGACGGCGGCGCCGAGGCGGGCGCCTCCTACAACAAGGTCCGCGGCGACCGGGTCATCGCCTGGGCCCGCACCTTCCTCGACACCGCCGCCCCCCTCCAGTCCGGTTCGCACGCCGACGCCGCCCGCTACACCGTCGACGGCACCGCCCTGACCGTGCAGCTCGCCGACGGCACGATCACCGGCCTGGCCGAGCCGGGCAAGTTCGTCGGCTACCTCGGCGACCCGGGCGCCCCGACCAGTGTGCTGCTGCGCAATCACGGGTTGCACGCGGAAATCCAGATCGACCCCGCCTCCCCGATCGGCCGGACCGACGCGGCCGGCGTCAAGGATGTGGTGCTCGAGTCCGCGGTCACCACCATCATGGACTTCGAGGACTCCGTCGCCGCCGTCGACGCCGACGACAAGGTGATCGGCTACCGCAACTGGCTGGGCCTGAACCGCGGGGACCTGACCGAGGAGATGACCAAGGGCGGCACGGCGTTCACCCGCCGGCTGAACCCGGACCGGGTCTACACCGCCCCGGACGGGTCCGAGCTCACCCTGCACGGGCGGTCGCTGCTGTTCGTCCGCAACGTCGGCCATCTGATGACCACCCCGGCGATCCTGCACGGCGACGGCACCGAAATCCCCGAGGGCATCCTCGACGCCCTGATCACCTCCCTGTGCGCGGTCCACGGGCTGTCCCGGTCCGAGCAGACCGGGCCGTTGGACAACTCCCGCACCGGGTCGATCTACATCGTCAAACCCAAGCAGCACGGCCCCGACGAGGTCGCGTTCACCACCGAACTGTTCGGCCGCGTCGAGCAGGTCCTCGGGCTGCCCGCCAACACCCTCAAGGTCGGCATCATGGACGAGGAACGCCGCACCACCGTCAACCTCGCCGCCTGCATCAACGAAGCCAGTGAGCGGGTGGTGTTCATCAACACCGGGTTCCTCGACCGCACCGGCGACGAGATCCACACCTCGATGGAGGCCGGGCCGATGATCCGCAAGGCCGAGATGAAGAAGCAGACCTGGATCACCGCCTACGAGGACTGGAACGTCGATGTCGGACTCGCCGCCGGGTTGCAGGGGCGGGCGCAGATCGGCAAGGGCATGTGGGCGATGACCGAGCTGATGGCCGAGATGCTCGAGCAGAAGATCGGCCACCCCAAGGCCGGCGCGAACACCGCGTGGGTGCCGTCCCCGACCGGGGCCACCCTGCACGCCACCCACTACCACCAGGTCGACGTCGTCGCCGTCCAGAACCGGCTGAAGGGCACCCGGCGGGCCACCCTCGACGAGATCCTCACCATCCCCCTCGCCCCGAACACCGACTGGTCCGAGGCCGAGAAACAGGAAGAACTCGACAACAACTGCCAGTCCATCCTCGGCTACGTGGTCCGGTGGATCGACGCCGGCGTCGGCTGCTCCAAGGTCCCCGACATCCACGACGTCGCCCTGATGGAGGACCGCGCCACCCTCCGCATCTCGTCGCAGCTGCTCGCGAACTGGATCCGGCACGATGTGGTCACCGCCGACCAGGTGGTGCAGTCACTGCAGCGGATGGCCCCGGTGGTGGACCGGCAGAACCAGGCCGATCCCACCTACCGGCCGCTGGCCCCGGACTTCGACACCAACATCGCCTTCCAGGCCGCGAAGGAACTGATCCTCGACGGCACCCGCCAGCCGTCGGGCTACACCGAACCGATCCTGCACCGCCGCCGCCGCGAATACAAAGCAGCCAACGCCTGACCCGGTCGCCCCCACGTGAGTGGC
>NZ_LTCZ01000292.1:0-1733 GCF_001583455.1 Rhodococcus sp. LB1
GACCGCTCCAAGGCCGTCGAGGCCGCCAACCGGTACCGCATCGACGACGTCCGCGCCGCGGCCGTCTCCTACGCCGACACCGGCAGCGCCTAGAACGGAATCGAAAATCCTATGACAGCAACAGTGTCCGACTACCTCGTCACACCCGGCCGGGAGGCGCCCGCGTCGGCGAGGCGCGCGAAGATCGTGTGCACCCTCGGGCCCGCAACGGCAACCGGCGACCGCATACGCGAACTCGTCGACTGCGGAATGGATATCGCGCGGCTCAACTTCAGCCATGGCGAACATTCCGATCACGAGGAGAACTACCTCCGGGTGCGGGATGCGTCCGAACGCACCGGCCGGGCGGTGGGTGTTCTCGCCGACCTCCAGGGCCCGAAGATCAGGTTGGGGCGCTTCGCCGAAGGCAGCACCGTCTGGTCGGACTGCGACGTCGTGCGGATCACCGTCGACGAGTGCGAGGGCACCCACGACCGGGTGTCCACCACCTACAAGCAGTTGGCGGAGGACGCCGAGCCCGGTGACCGGTTGCTCGTCGACGACGGCAAGATCGGACTGGTCGTCACGGACGTCGACGGCAACGACGTGGTGTGCCGGGTCACCGAGGGCGGTCCGGTCAGCAACAACAAGGGTGTGTCGTTGCCGGGGATGAACGTGTCGGTCCCGGCGCTGTCGGGCAAGGACATCGCCGATCTCGAGTTCGCACTGCGTCTCGGTGTCGACCTCATCGCCCTGTCGTTCGTGCGATCGGCGGCAGACATCGAACTCGTCCATGCCGTGATGGATCGGGTCGGCCGCCGGGTCCCGGTGATCGCGAAGCTCGAGAAACCCGAGGCGATCGACAACCTCGAGGCCATCGTGCTGGCGTTCGACGCGGTGATGGTCGCCCGCGGCGATCTGGGTGTCGAACTTCCCCTCGAACAGGTGCCGCTCGCGCAGAAGCGGGCCATCCAAGTCGCCCGCGAGAATGCGAAGCCGGTCATCGTCGCGACGCAGATGCTGGAGTCGATGATCGAGAACTCACGGCCGACCCGGGCCGAGGCGTCGGACGTGGCGAATGCCGTCCTCGACGGCGCGGACGCCGTCATGCTGTCGGGCGAAACGTCCGTCGGGAAGCACGTGATGGAGACGGTCCGCACCATGGGTCGCATCATCAGTGCGGTGGAGGAGAAGTCCACGCACGTTCCGCCGCTGGCGCACGTACCCCGCACGAAGGGCGGAGTCCTGTCCTACGCGGCGCGCGACATCGGGGAACGATTGGGTGCGGCGGCGCTCGTCGCGTTCACCCAGTCCGGGGACACCGTGCGCCGGCTCGCGCGGCTGCACACTCCACTGCCGTTGCTGGCGTTCACCCCGCTCCCGGAAGTGCGCGCTCAACTCGCGCTGACCTGGGGGACCGAGACATTCCTCGTCGACCCCGTCGAGTCGACCGACCAGATGATCCATCAGGTCGACCACGCGCTCCTCGGCCTTGGCCGGTACCAGCGGGGCGACCTCGTCGTCATCGTCGCGGGATCACCCCCGGGCACCGTCGGCTCGACCAACCTGATCCACGTCCACAGGATCGGCGAGGAAGACCACTGATCGGATGTGACGCTGTAACCGTACGCCCGTCCGCTATTGACAGAACTCGATGGACACGGTTTTCTTAATGTCAAGATACGAAACTGTGTTTTCGCATCGTGGAAGTTTTGCCAAGTGCGGAAGGTGAGTCATTTCATGACTGAGCGTGT
>NZ_LTCZ01000293.1:0-7471 GCF_001583455.1 Rhodococcus sp. LB1
GACTGCGCCTGAGAACGTCGGAGCATCCGACGACCCGGACACCTCCAGACTGAGCGGCATCCGCCACTGCAACTGCATCGCACACACTTGCCCCGCCGGAGCGGCAGCCGGCCATCGCCCTTCCACGGGCCTTTCGGCGACGCGGTGGGCGGGCGGGGCTCGACTGAGCTACCGCCCCATCCCCACCATCGTGGGGCGTGGTGATGCTACCGGCCACCCTGCTGGCCGTGGCCCCCGCCCGTACCGAGGACAGTCTTCATGCGCGCTTCATGCGCGGCCGAAGAGCTGCCGCACGCCACCGTCCTCATCGACTGTGTACAGCGACATCCCCAACAGATCCAGAATCCGCTGAGGCGCCCGCACCGCCGCGTCCACCGATCGAGGCTCGTCCCGAACAACTATCGCAAATGACACCGATTGATCCGGTTCGCTCGGCATCCGCCGCACGAGCTGCCCGATGGCGGTATCGACGTCCAGTCCCGGCGCGGTGGTCGCACCCTTGACTTCGGCGTAGAGCCGGCGTCCATCCTTCTCGGCAATGATGTCGACGAAGTTCACCTCGGTACGGACCCGTCCAGCCCTGAGACGACAACAACCACCCCGCGAAACCCTGGGCCACGAGCGTCATCACCTCTCATACGGAATGCCGTCACCGCCGCGACCAGAAGGAGGGCCGCCGCCGAACCCGCACGAAAACATGCTACCTTATGAATGGTATGACCGAAAGGGTAACTGTGGACGCCGTGGTGTTGCGAGAGTTCGGGGAACCGGACGTCTTGAAGATGGAGTCGATTTCCGATCCCGTAGCGAGCTCGGGTTGGGTCACCGTCCGCCTGAAGGCGGCCGCACTCAACTGGCACGACGTCCTCGTCCGCCAGGGCAAGTATTCGTCACCGCTGCCGCACGTACTCGGCGCCGACGGCGCGGGCATTCGCACCGACACGGGCGAGGAGGTTCTCGTCCTCCCGTCGCTGTGGTGGGGAGATCGTGACGCCGCGCCGAGCGCACAGTGGGAGATCCTCGGCGATCACCAGCGAGGCACCTATGCCGAATTGGTACGGGTTCCCGCAGACTGCGTCGCCCCCAAACCACGCGGGCTCAGCTGGGAGCAGGCCGCCGCACTGCCTCTCGTCGGACTCACCACCTACCGCGCCCTGTTCACGCGCGGCCGCCTCCGAGCCGGCGAAAATATACTCGTGCTGGGCGCCGGCGGCGGCGTCGCGACCATGGCCGTCATGCTGGCGTCCGCCGTAGGCGCCAACGTCACCGTCACGTCCTCCTCGGCATCCAAGATCGCACAAGCACAGGAACTCGGCGCGGCGAACGGCGTGCTCTACACCGACGCCGAATGGCCGGAAAAAGCTCGCCGGCTCACACCGGATGGGCAGGGATTCGATCTCATCCTCGACTCGGTGGGGACCTGGGAACAGTCCATCGCCGAACTGCGGCCAGGTGGCCGCCTGGTCGTGCTGGGAGCGTCGCGCAACGAGCTCGCCACCCTCGACGTCCGGCCCTTCTACTTCGGCCAGTACGAACTGATCGGGACCACGATGGGCAGCCCCCGGGACTTCGCGGGGCTATTGACACTGGTGGACACCGAATCCGTCCCGCCCGTACCCATCAGCGCGGTATTCCCCCTCGCGGAAGCGGCCGCCGCACACAAGCATCTCGAACAGGGAACCGGGTTCGGGAAGGTCGTTCTCTCGCACGGCTGACCGCGGGTTTAACATCTACCTCGACGCGGTTCGGTGACGACGAGAGGACGCCCAGTGGCGAGTGAACTCCCGATGTCGGCCGGCGACGATCGCCACGACGTGATCGACTGGATGCGAGCCGAATGGTCCCGGCGGCGTGATTCGGCCGATCTGGAGTTCGGAACCACGATGGCGTTGCTCCGTACGCACCAGTGGATCGTGCGCGCCATGGACCAGGAACTGCGCCCACTTCGACTGTCACGCAACGCCTATCTCATTCTGACGTCATTGCAATTATCGGAGGAGCGGACTCGCACGCTCGGCAAGCTGGGCAAGTACCTGATGGTCCACCCCACCACCGTGTCGATGGCGGTCGACCAACTCGTGAAGGCGGGCCTCGTCGAACGCAAGGCCCACGCGACGGATCGCCGCACCGTTCTCGCAACCCTCACCCCGGCCGGCTTGGAGGTGGTCGAGGAAGCGAACGATCGCCTCGCCGCAGTGCGCTTCGGCCTGGCGCCCGTCGACACCGACACCCTGGAAGCGTTGATCGAACACCTGCAACAGGTACGTCGCGCCGTCGGTGACGTCGAAACCGGGCACTGAGAGCTACCGGGCACCCTCTCGCGGCTGAGGTGCCGGGCTCGGCCGCCGCATCCCCACGCAGTAGATCTACGCGGCACACCTCTTGCTCCCTTAGCTTTGACGCCCTACTATTCAAACCTAGAATAGTTCTCACGAGGCGAGGAACGGGCCGTCCGGCTTCTCACTGCACGACAACGCTCCCTCGCCGTGATCCCCCAGCCGAGTCACGCACAGGAGCACACTCCGATGGTTTCATTCGTATTCACCGACGAACACGAAGAGTTCCGAAAGACGCTCGCCGCGTTCAGCGACCGAGTCCTACTTCCCGGCTACCGCGACAGAGCCGCGTCAACGGACTTCCCTTTCGACATCCTGAAGAGGCTCGGCGACCTCGGATTGCTGGGCATCGGCCTGCCCGAACAGTACGGCGGCACGGGCACGGAAGACCCCGTTCTCCTCGGGATCGCCACCGAGACCCTGGCCTACGGCGACGTGAACATGGCATCGGCACCCGTCCAGATCGGTTTGGTCGCCTCTCAACTGGCGCTGTGCCGGGACGAGATCCAGGAGCGCTACCTCCCTCCCCTCGTCAACGGTGAGCAGACCATCGCCATCGCGTTGACCGAACCGGGCTCGGGCTCCGATGCGAGTGCGCTGACCACCACCGCAACGGCAGTAGAGGGCGGATGGCGTCTGAACGGCGAGAAAACGGCCATCTCCTGGGCGATGAATGCCACTGCGGCACTTGTCTACGCGCGAGAGCCCGGATCCAGCCGTGCTCGGGGTGTCAGTTGCTTCGTCGTGCCGCTCGACGCGGAAGGCATCAGCGTGAGCCATATGCCCGGGATGGGCTGCCTCCCTTTGGGCTGGGGAAGCATTCACCTGTCCGATGTCTTCGTTCCCGAATCGCACCTCACTGGCGAACTCGGCAAGGGCTTTCACTCGGTTATGGACCACTTCGACTTCAGTCGAGCTGCCCTCGGACTGATGTGCCTCGGCGCCGCGAAACAGAGTCTGGAGGAAGCCGCCGCGTACGCGCAGCAACGGGAGACGTTCGGGCAGCCACTCTCCGAGCACCAGGGACTCGCATTCCAATTCGCTGAGCACGCCACGTATCTGGAAGGCGCTCGCTGGATCTGCTACCGGGCGCTGTGGCTCCGGGAAATCGCCCAGCCGCATACCGCCCTGGCGTCGATGAGCAAGTGGTGGCCTCCTGTGGTGGCCAAGAACGCGATCGAGTTCGCCATGCGCGTACACGGAAACCTCGGGTACTCGACCGAATCGCCTCTGCAGCACCGCTACCGCGACGTCACCGCCTACCTCGTCGCGGACGGCACAGCCGAGATCCAGAAGCGCATCATCGCGAAGGACATCTTCGCCCGCGGCACCGTATCTCTCTGACCCGCATCACCCTGAAGGAGTTCACAATGGGAACGCACGAAATCTCACCGCCGAAAGAACTGAAGGACAGCAGCGGGCTTGTCGTCGGCGGCACGGCCGGGATCGGGCTCGCGACCGCCGTCGGCCTCGCTCAGGCCGGCGCACCGCGCATCGTGGTCGTCGGGCGCAGCAGGGAACGCGGACAGACTGCCGTCGAACGCATCTCGTCCGTCAATTCGTCGTGCGAGGTGACCTTCCTGTCGGCAGACGCAACCACCGTCGACGGCGCCGCCCGTATCGCGTCCGAAGCCGAGCGGATCCTCGACGGCGTGGATGTCCTCGTGTCGACGACGGCCGCCGACACCCGACCGGAACTGTTCGCACACATTCCCACCGACGACATCGCGCGCATCTTCAACCAACTCGCGCTCCCGTGCATGTATCTCGCGAGCGAAATCGTTCCCCACATGACGGCGCGGAAGGGTGGCGTCATCATCAACGTCGCATCGGATGCAGCCAAGACCGCGACGCCCGGCGAGTCCGTGATCGGGGCGGCGAAGGCGGCGATCGTCATGTTCACCCGCACGCTGGCCATCGAAGCCAAGCGCAGCGGAATCCGCGTGAACGTCCTGACGCCGTCGCTGGTCACCGGCACCGGGTCGACCGAACGCATCACCTCCGACGGGTTCAGTGCCAAACTGTTCGCCAAGGCGGCACAGCAGGCCCACCTCGGCGTCCCCGAATCCGAAGACCTCGCTGCGCTCGCCGTCTTCCTCGCCTCCCCTGGCGCGCGCCGGCTGACCGGACAGGCGATCAGCGTCAACGGGGGAATCTCGGCGGCCTGAGAACTGCCTCCGAATCGGGGGCGAAACCCCTCGTCTGGGTGACGCACGGGTGCCGCTCATGCATGAGACTCGAGTCACAGCATGAACGGACACGGGCGACAGCGCCGGTACGTCCCGGCGCTGTTCAGCCCACACCAGAGAGAAGGTTGATCATGACGACGGTCGAATCCGCCGACACCGCCACAATTCCCGATGAGATAGCACGGCAGATCGTTCTCGCCGAGGGACACACCGACGACGCGAAGCTGTACGAGGCCTACCGATGGTTGCGCGAGAACCGGCCGCTCGGGCAGGCACGCGTGGAGGGGTACGACCCGCTCTGGCTGGTCAGTAAGCACGCCGATCTGATGGAGATCGAGCGACAGCCGCAGATCTTCAGCGCCGGCGGCGGCGAGAACAAGGGCTCGCACAACCCAATTCTCGCCAACCAGGCCGGAGACGAGTTCACGAAGAAACTTACCGGCGGAAGTCTTCGCATCCTGGACGCGTTGCCCTACCTCGATCCTCCGGAGCACTCCACCGTCAAGGATGTCGCGTTCGACTGGTTCCGGCCGGCCAACCTCAAGAAGTGGGAGGAACGCATCCGCGAGACGGCGAAGGAATCCGTCGATCGGCTCGTGTCCGGGAGTCAGGACCTCGACGCCGTACAGGAATTCGCGGTGTTCTTCCCGCTGCACGTCATCATGTCGCTGTTCGGTGTGCCGGTCGAAGACGAGCCGCGCATGATGGCACTGACACAGGACCTCTTCGGGGTCGCCGACCCGGATGCGACACGTGAGGACATCGAGAGCCTGTCTCCCGACGCCGCCGCACAGCAGTGGGCAGCGGCGATCTCCGACTTCTACGCCTACTTCGATGTTCTCGTCGAAAGCAGGCGAGCAGAACCGCGCGACGATCTGGCGACTCTCATCGCGGTCGCGAAGGATGCCGACGGCGAGTACTTCCCCAAGACGTTCGCCTACGGGTGGTTCGTCGCCATCGCCACCGCCGGCCACGACACCACGGCGAGCACCCTTGCGGGTTGCCTGCAGCAGTTGGCCGCGCGTCCCGACATCCTCGAGCGAGTGCAGGGAGACCTCGACTTGGTCCCCCACCTGGTGAACGAAGCCTTGCGGATCGTGTCGCCGGTAAAACAGTTCACCCGTGTCGCACTCACCGACTACGAACTCCGTGGGAGCACGATCAAGGCCGGCGACCGACTGATGCTGCTGTTCCAGTCCGGTAACCGCGACGCCGACGTGTTCGACAACCCGGACACCTTCGACATCGACCGGCGTCCGAACAAGCAGATCGCGTTCGGCTACGGACCGCACATGTGCATCGGCCAGCATCTCGCCAAGCTCGAAATGAAGGTCATGCTCGAGGAACTGCTACCCAAGCTTCATCGCGTCGAGGTGACCGGCGAACCCAAGATGATCCAGACCAACTTCGTCGGCGGACTTCGGCACCTCCCCGTCCACCTGACGTTCGCCTGACCAGGTGGTGCGCCGAGACGGAGAGGACTCTCGGCGCACCACCTTCGAGTGAGAAAGTGCCCTCAGCGCATGACGAAAGTTACCTATCACCTGCCGGACGGGTCGACGGAGCACGTCGAGGTCGAACCCGGTAAAACGCTCATGAACGCAGCACTCCGCAACAACCTTCCCGGCATCGTCGCCGAATGCGGCGGCAGTTGCGCCTGCGCTACGTGCCACGTCCACCTGCCGAAGCAGTACACCCGCTTCTTCGCCGAACCGACCGACGAGGAGACGGATCTGATCGCCTATCTCGACGCCGCGGACGACGAGTCCCGTCTCTCCTGCCAGCTTGTCGTCGCTGACAGCGAGGCCGAGATCCACGTCCGCGTCGCTGACAGCAGGTGAGGTCGTGACCACGCAGTAGCGCGGGAACACCGCGATGAACGTCCGGCACGCCTTCTGCGTCCTCGCCGGGATCGCGGCGCTACTCCTGACCTGGCCGTTCGCGTTCGACTGGATGGGCGACGGCGGAAACATCCTCAACCCGGTCGACTTCTTCGGAGACGGTATCGAGCCGGGCGGCACCGCTACGTTCCTGAGCATCGACATGCTGATCGCGTGGACGGTCTTCGTCTGGGTGCTCGGACACCGCACGGATCGGCATGGGCCGGAAGTGGGGTGTGGTCTTCGTGCCCTTGTCCTACATCGGCGTCTCCATGGCGTTCCCGTTCTATCTCGTTGCACGAGAGCACTTCCTGGCGCGCGCCGCCTACGGTCGACCGGAAACGGCCACGGTGGACAGCCCGGAGTCCCGTGCCGTGCGCGGACAACTGTCCTCTGTCAGCGAATCGTCCTTGCGCTGGACCCCTTGACCTGCGGTGAGGAATCTTGAGTGGCGAACCGGACTTCGTTGAAGCTGCTGCGGGGCCGGGGGTCTGGTCGACTTCGCCATTGGATCTTGCTTGATTTCGCGTGAGTATCCGTGGTGGAGGATTCCCGCGGCGAGACGGGTGACCGGTCGGTGGTGGTGCGCCGCGACCGACGTGCCCGGCGCCGACGATCGGTATCACGGCCGTCACCCGGCCCAACATGTGCGGGGTTTGTGCAGACGCGGAAGCTTCCCGATCGCTGGAGCAGAATGGGATGCCATGGACGATATGGAGTTGGTCGAGCAGGTGCGGCGGCGTTGGGAGCAGGGTGTCCCGCCGAAGGTGATCGCGCGTGCTCTGGGCGTGCGGCCGTCGGTGGTGGCGCCGTTGGTGCGACGAATCGCTGCCGAGGCCGCAGCGTCCCGAGGATTGGGGCGGGTGCTGGGGTGCTGGGTCAATTGCGGCTGGAGTGTCGGGCTGGGCCTCGAGGGTCATCCGGAGTGGGCGGAACTGGACGCTCCCGCCGGTGAGGTCGAAGGCTTCGCGCAGGTGTTGGTGGCACGAGAGGGACGGCGTGGTCGGGCGACGCTGCGGGGCTACCTGGCCGACGTGCACTGCCTGGGGGTGAAGAACACCCGTGA